>NZ_LZEI01000003.1:0-335 GCF_001693745.1 Gilliamella sp. wkB72
AAATTTGTTGAGACACACTAACCAATCGCTGAATTTCATTAAAATTTAATTTTCGAGTGTAATCACAACTCAATTGACTATTAGCCCACAATAAAAACTCTCGTTCAATTGTATCTGAAAGTTCCTGCGCTTCTTCGTCAGTTATGCCGAGAACTTCAATGTCGGGAGTTGATCTTAAAATCAAACCCGTTCCGATTACGTTAGTATTAATTGTACTACTAGCGCCTCGTGCTGCAGGCGTGTTGTTATACAGATCTCGGCATCGCTCACGTAAAATAGGTAAATCATTTAACGTTGCGCTATTAGCATCATTGTTATTCGTTGCCCAGTCCTGC
>NZ_LZEI01000004.1:0-806 GCF_001693745.1 Gilliamella sp. wkB72
CGATCTACCGTCTGGGGTGTATTGGTATGTAACTAATTTTCCGGTTTTACTGTCGAGAAATTGAACCTGGCATGCGGAATAAATATCAGCACTGGACGCACGAAACGAGTGACTAATAAACCCGTCCGCATTTTTTGATAATGTTAACGACACCTCTTTGGCATCATATAACCGTTCCTGGTACACGATGATTTTACCGTGCGACAATCGAATATTGACGCCAATGTATTCTGCAACTTTCAACAAAAATTCGAGATCAGACTCGTTTTTTTGGTCAAATCTGTCAATCACCGGGTCATAATCACTATCAAAAAAAACCGAAAATCCGTGACGTTCAGCTATTTCATTAACTAGTCCAGATAATTTGAAATTTTCCCAGGCTTTGCTGTGTGATTCACCACGTATGCTCGATGTAATACCAACCGATAGCGCACCGATTGTAAATGTTGATGTTGGCCCGCTGTCAGTTAAATCATCAATTTCAAACGAACCGCAATCTAACATATAATAGTCATTCGGCTGATTCCAATTTTCTGTGATAATTTGCGCGCATAATGTTGCACCGCGTTCTGGAAACCAACCGTTCGACCAAATTCCGGTCGTATTTTCAACAGTTATATTTAGATCGTCAGATTCGCCATTTTTTGCACGTTCAGTAAATGAAAATGATTCAATGAAATTTGATATATCGTGAGTGATATCAGTGTCATTATACGTTAGCACTAGCCGTGTTTTACGAGGATCACTGGATAACCAATTTAATGCATTATTAACAAAATCAGTAACATCGTTCGTATCAATCATCC
>NZ_LZEI01000005.1:0-883 GCF_001693745.1 Gilliamella sp. wkB72
TGAAGCACTTGCCTTGATAATAGTGAATGCCGAAAAAACGTTTTTCCGTAAAATTCCGCTTTCTTTGACTATTAACTTTGTACCGTCTGTGCGCATACCGGATAACGCACGATTAGTTGCATCAGCCAATACTTTATCAGTATTTTTCCCCAGCTTTTTTAAAACTGAACTGCTAATTCGTGACTGACCCGCGTCAATTTTCATCGTTATCATGACGTTAATCGCTCTAATCGAATAACTAAATCATTTGTTAGCTTTTGAACTGATGCAACGCGCCACATCTGTCCGTCGATGTTAACGCGTTCGCGCGATGTCGGCGCAGGCGACAATGAGTTAATATCACAACGATAAATAACGGTTTCTGATTCAATACCGTGTGTGAACTGTGTTGACTCAGTTGGTGTTTCGTCAACAACGGTTAACGGATAACCGTTCCACTGAATAGAAAATGCAAACTCATTTTTGTTAAAAAATACATTTGCATTATCGAGCTGTAACTGTTGTTTAAAATCACTCATCGTTATCAGATTCATCATCAATCAACAATTGACGTAATTCATCGTCAGATTGCTCTGCTGTGAATTCAATTGCACGAGCTGTCAATTCTAATTCGAGTTGTTCGCGAGATAGTGAATTGATATCTAAATCATCATCGTCTGATTCGTCATCAATTAATAATTGACGTAATTCATCATCTGATTGTTCTGCTGTGAATTCAATTGCACGAGCTGTCAATTCTAATTCGAGCTGTTCGCGGGATAGTGAATTGATATCTAAATCATCATCGTCTGATTCGTCTGCATCATTAGATTTTTCTAATAATGAATTACGATAATCAGAAACTAACTGTTGTAATTCAGCGATTTTTAAACCTTTTGCAAAA